>NZ_CP033324.1:2662500-2665000 GCF_003710085.1 Nocardioides pantholopis
CACATGCCGACGCCGGATCACTAGTTCCGACTTTCGTCCCTGCTCGACATGTCTGTCTCACAGTCAAGCTCCCTTGTGCACTTACACTCAACACCTGATTGCCAACCAGGCTGAGGGAACCTTTGAGCGCCTCCGTTACATTTTAGGAGGCAACCGCCCCAGTTAAACTACCCATCAGGCACTGTCCCTGATCCAGATCATGGACCTAGGTTAGACATCTAGTACGACCAGAGTGGTATTTCAACGTTGACTCCACAACCACTGGCGTGGCCGCTTCACAGTCTCCCACCTATCCTACACAAGCCGAACCAAACACCAATACCAAACTATAGTAAAGGTCCCGGGGTCTTTCCGTCCTGCCGCGCGTAACGAGCATCTTTACTCGTAGTGCAATTTCGCCGAGTCCACGGTTGAGACAGCGCCCAAGTCGTTACTCCATTCGTGCAGGTCGGAACTTACCCGACAAGGAATTTCGCTACCTTAGGATGGTTATAGTTACCACCGCCGTTTACTGGGGCTTAAGTTCTCAGCTTCGATCTTGCGATCTAACCGGTCCCCTTAACCTTCCAGCACCGGGCAGGAGTCAGTCCGTATACATCGTCTTACGACTTCGCACGGACCTGTGTTTTTAGTAAACAGTCGCTTGGGCCTGGTCTCTGCGGCCCTTCACGCTTCCCCAGCTAGTGGGTACACGATCCGGGCCCCCCTTCTCCCGAAGTTACGGGGGCATTTTGCCGAGTTCCTTAACCATGGTTCGCTCGATCGCCTTGGTATTCTCTACCTGATCACCTGAGTCGGTTTGGGGTACGGGCGGCGCGTAGCTCGCTAGAGGTTTTTCTCGACAGCATAGGATCACCGACTTCCCCAAAAGGGTCCCCATCACATCTCAAGATCGACATTGAAGTCAGGCACCCGGATTTGCCTAGGTGCCTCCCTACATGCTTGGCCGTACACAACCATCGGTACGGTTCGACTACCTTCCTGCGTCACCCCATCGCTTGACTACTACCAGTTCGGGTCCCACGCTACGCCACACCCTCTCGCCCCGAAGGGTCCGATAGATGTGGTTTCAGATGGTTAGCATCACCAGGTTCGTCATGGGCGCTACTTTGCCGGTACGGGAATATCAACCCGTTGTCCATCGACTACGCCTGTCGGCCTCGCCTTAGGTCCCGACTTACCCAGGGCAGATTAGCTTGACCCTGGAACCCTTGATCATTCGGCGGCAATGTTTCTCACATTGCATTCGCTACTCATGCCTGCATTCTCACTCGTGTCGCGTCCACACCTGGATCACTCCGGCGCTTCACTCGCGACACGACGCTCCCCTACCCATCCACACACCTGAACCACGAAGGCTAGGAGAATATGTGAATGCCATAGCTTCGGCGGATGACTTGAGCCCCGCTACATTGTCGGCGCGGAATCACTTGACCAGTGAGCTATTACGCACTCTTTCAAGGGTGGCTGCTTCCAAGCCAACCTCCTGGTTGTCAATGCGACTCCACATCCTTTTCCACTTAGTCACCGCTTAGGGGCCTTAGCTGATGGTCTGGGCTGTTTCCCTCTCGACTACGGAGCTTATCCCCCGCAGTCTCACTGCCGCGCTCTCACTTACCGGCATTCGGAGTTTGGCTAACGTCAGTAACCTTGTAGGGCCCATTAGCTATCCAGTGCTCTACCTCCGGCAAGAAACACGCGACGCTGCACCTAAATGCATTTCGGGGAGAACCAGCTATCACGAAGTTTGATTGGCCTTTCACCCCTATCCACAGGTCATCCCCTCAGTTTTCAACCTAAGTGGGTTCGGTCCTCCACGCGGTCTTACCCGCGCTTCAACCTGCCCATGGATAGATCACTTCGCTTCGGGTCTTGAGCGCGCTACTGAATCGCCCTATTAGGACTCGCTTTCGCTACGGCTTCCCCACACGGGTTAACCTCGCAACACACCGCAAACTCGCAGGCTCATTCTTCAAAAGGCACGCCGTCACAAGATCCGAAGATCTCGCTCCGACGGATTGTAGGCACATGGTTTCAGGTACTATTTCACTCCCCGCCAGGGGTACTTTTCACCTTTCCCTCACGGTACTTGTCCGCTATCGGTCATCAAGGAGTATTTAGGCTTAACAGGTGGTCCTGCCAGATTCACACGGAATTTCAGGGGTTCCGTGTTACTTGGGATCCCGCACCAGAGCCACGACCTTACACCTACGGGGCTATCACCCTCTACGGCGCCGCTTTCCAACGGACTTCGACTTCAGACGTGGTTTCTTACTCTGTACTCCACCGGCAGATGGAATCGCACGGTCCCACAACCCCCCACACGCAACCCCTGCCGGGTATCACACGCATGAGGTTTAGCCTGATCCGATTTCGCTCGCCACTACTCTCGGAATCACTATTGTTTTCTCTTCCTGTCGGTACTGAGATGTTTCACTTCCCGACGTTCCCTCCACACACCCTATATATTCAGGTGCAGGTAACTGGACATGACTCCAGC